>NZ_RHJM01000014.1:0-46386 GCF_004212315.1 Escherichia sp. E10V5 | reverse complement strand
AAACCGAGGTATTCGATAACGGCGGCAACGGTCGATTTCGCAAGAATATCCCGCCCGACTTTTGTCAGAGTTGCCAGGCTGGCGACATCATTCCCCGTAAAATACGGAAACCTGTCTGCCGCAGTAGCAAGCCCAGCCAGCGCCGTCAGGGTGGCATCCTTAGGTTGCTTACCCGCAAGCGCGTTAGTCATGGTGGTCGCAAAATTCGGGTCGTTGCCCAACGCAGCCGCCAGCTCGTTCAGCGTATTCAGTGCATCAGGCGACGAATCCACGAGGGCAGCGATCGCAGCCATAACATAAGCCGTGCTTGCGATCTGAGTATTGTTAGTACCTTTTGGCGCAGTTGGTGTTGTTGGTGTTCCGGTCAGCGCAGGACTGTTTAAGGGCGCTTTCTTGTTCGTTTCATCCATTACCGCCTTAACAGCTTTTGGTGTCGCAGCCAGCGTTTCAGACGTGCTGTTGGTGGCGCTACTGAGCTGAACAATCCCTTTTTTCGCTGTGGTAGCGTCCTGTGCGGTGTATTTAGCGTTAGCAAGGTCATATGCTGCCTTAACAGCCTTAGGCGTCGCAGCAAGCGTTTCAGAATCGCTGTTAGTTGCGCTACTGAGCTGAACAATCCCTTTTCGCGCCGTGGTAGCGTCCTGTGCGGTGTATTTAGCGTTAGCAAGGTCATATGCTGCCTTAACAGCCTTAGGCGTCGCAGCAAGCGTTTCAGACGAGCTATTGGTGGCGCTGCTAAGTTGAACAAAGCCTTTTGAGGTTAAAGTAGCATCGGGATGATTACGTGATTGCTCATGTTTCACAATGGCTTGCTTAAGCCGCTTTGCTGAAACAGCAAGGGAATCATCTGTACCTGCATCAATTTCTTGTTCATTGGCAAATCTTGCTACCCCAACAACAGTTTCGGTTGCGGGAGGATTAATAAACTCAATATCACCAAATGTAATATTTTTAGTATCAAGAGTCTTGATTGCTATGTCACTTGATATTAAAGCAATAGTAGATGATGCTTTATTTATTATTGCTTGTTCTTGCGAGTATACAGCAAACAACGTTCCCTTATTTGTATACAATCCTATTGTATGGACAACATACTCATCTTTACTATCATCCTTCGCCGTTACATGAATTGTATCAGGGGAAACAACTTTGCCACCTATTGTGGTAAGTCGTTTTATTTCGTCTGTTATATTTGTTTGTGAGGTTGACGTGACATAATATCTACTACCTAAACCAACAGAAACAATCTCAACTTTATTTGTTCCTGTTTTGTTGGCATTAACCAACTCCTGACGCCCGGCGTCAGTCATCGTAAATAATAATTTACTCACGCTTAATTCCTTGAATTAACAAATTGCGAATTAGCACTCGCCAATTAATCGTACATAGGACACAGGCTGACAAGCACCAACAATACCAACACCACCAGAAACATTGGCAGCTTGCGAAAATGTAAATAATGTTCTTGCCGACTTTGCGCTCTTGATACTTCTTAACGTATCTTCCAACATCTCTTTCGAAGGAACGGCACCATCAAAAGAGTTAATCGAAGCAACAATTGAGGCTGTATATGGTTCGCCAGGTGGTGATGTTTCAAACCATTCTGTTATGTTTACCTCTCCACCCAAGCTATTTACTACATCTTCAACCGCTGCCCTTGTACCCTTTATTCGCTTTGTTCGTATTATTGATTTAAAAACAGAACGCTTTAACGATACAGGCCAACTATCCCTCCATGTATCAGCATTCCATTGCCAGGCTAAATGATCGAGAACAACTGAGTCCAGGTTATCAACAACGCTATATATTTCTGTCTTATATATTAAATTATTAATTGCTTGTAGTTCATCATCGATAGCTTTCGACATAGCTATCACGTTGGGATCTCTAGCTAAGTTAGGAGGTAAAACATCCAACAAGCTAACATTAAAGATATCAGCCATCCTCTAACCCCGCATACTGGCAATTTATATTTCTCTCTCTGGCGACCTGCGTCTCTCCAACCACAGTAAATACAGGACTTGATATTTCTAATCTTTTAGCCCCGGCATTTTTTAAACGTTGAATAATTTCATCTGGATTTATATCTCTTCCCATAACCGAACGTTGCCATTGTTTATACTCATCAATAGCTTTCTCAACCTCACTTTGAATTAATGTTGTTCTGTTTTTGTCCGATGAGTTAATCCAGTATTTAATTATTATATCGTATTCAATGCTCTCTGGTTTCTTAACAAGAACTTTATCTGTGAATGGTCGAATATTAGTTGCAGAGAGAACGCTATTTATCTGCTCCAATAGTTCATCAGAAGGTATATCTCCGTTCTCTAACAAAGAACGGATTTCTACAGTTCCGGGCGATGGTGTATATACATTCACATCTTTTATATTCTGATTGGCTGTTCTTGTCCAATATTTATAAGAATCCTCCGGCCCTGCTGTAGACAGTTTTTCCGGCGACAGTTTTATTCTTTCAGCATAATTATCATCTGACTCTGTATCAGCACCAGAATTAGATGTTGTTAGATTCCTTACGCTGGAAACATACGGCAACGGAGTCACCAACTCATTTATTTGCCCTGGTAAAAAGCCATTCCCCGATAAACCAGGTATAACAGCATATCCTGAGACTGTACCAACTGTTTTCCCAGCAGGTATTTCCAACAAAACATCTGTTTGGAAAATAACACCATTTCCAGTTGAAACTTGAGTGCCAGAAGGTATTGTATATATCCCCGATAATTTTGTTGACAGATTAAACTCAAATGTAGTCAAGGCAGATTGAGCTTCCAACCTAGGCGTATCCGTCAGATAGCCTATATGGTCGAGATATTCACCTTCACCATATGTAAGAAGGTTTTGTTTTGCAGAAAAATCGATAGCTTTTCTTTGCTGTATAATAATCTCACACAATGATAAGATGAATAATCTACGTGGATCAGCAGGTGCTAATGTTTCACCTGTTATACTCTCAAAAGCCCTGATTGAACGAGTTGTTATATCAGTCGGGTTAGAATCTGCGAAAGTAATATCTGGCAAACCACCACGCGGCAACGTCATTCTCTAACTCCTATCACAACTTTTGGCCTAATAAAACCATCAGAAACGTCTGTTCTTTCAAAACTAACAGAATGGATAATCGCTCTAGGCTCAAACTCACTAATTTTTTGAATTATTTCTCGTGTTGCTGTAGCAATAAAAATTGGACTGGGGCTATCAACAAGACTTGAATTAACTCCTAATTTTCTGGCATATGGTACAGTGCCAATCTGAGTATTAATAATAGTAGAGACATTTTGCAAAACTTCTTCTACAACTGTTTTGGGCGACCAATCAATCGAGTAAGAAGGTGATGATATGGTAAACGTATTATTCATAATAATTTACCTAACGCACTTCTAGTTTTTGACTCTATATTGCCAGCAATATCAACTAATGCTTCTTTCAGAGAGGTCTGTCCGACTTCCTGTAATTTAATGCCGACGATAATCACTCGTGGATTCCCAGTTGGACCGAAATAAGTCCATGATTCCTCTATATCTGTAATTATAAAATTACCAAAATACTGAATACCAATTACAACAGGATTTACTTCCTGAATTGATTGCATTGTCCTAAGTAATGAAAGCGCAGCCAATGGAACAATGCCAAGTGTTGTATCCAACCGCATATTAAAACTAACTTCATCCAGATCTGGACCTATATCCTCCAGAACAGGTTTAAGCCCAATAACATCATGGCGCGCTACACGACGCTTTGACGTCCTTTTAAAATTGTTGAACGTATTCACCACTATTGATGAGGCAACAAAAGGCATTGTACCAAGCATACCCACAATCATGCCTGAGCCTCCGTTGTCTGAGCGTATTCCCCCTGAGCTGTGTGATGGTGGCCTTTAGATTTAATCCCATCAACATCTATATCACCACCAACAACCTTAACATTCCCAGAAATTGTAGCTGCAACACCTCCAGCAGAAGATCCTTTCATTCCACCTTTGAAGGTTAGTAATCCTTCAACTGTAGCATTTCCGGTAATGATGGTTTCTGGAGCATCAATAGTTACGGTTCCTGTAGCCTTAACGGTTACATCTCCGACAGCATCAACAAGGAGTAAATTAGATTCTCTGTCTATCTCAATACGAGTTCCGTTATTAAATCTAATGACGCGTTTATTAACAGTATTAGATGGCGGCTTCTGTGTTTCATCATAAAAACTACCAAGAATAAAACCTTGTTGCGGCCCTGCGGGATGAAAGATACACAAAACTTGCTCACCAATATCTGGCATCCAGTAATCAGCATTCTTATCTGTATTTTTCACAATAACTGATAACTTTGCCGAAGTGACGTTATCCTGATCATCGAAAGTAACTCTTGCTGTAACATCACCATCATCAATATCAGAAACAACGCCAACTCTTATAGTCTGACGTAATAATGTTTCTAAATCATTCATAATTAATACCCATTAATTACTCTTCGGACATCAATCGAGGTGGTATAACCACTAGCCCCAATTGAATGCACAGCTTTCGATATAAGATATTTTCCAGAAAATGAACCGAATCCGCCCAGATTTATAGTTACACCAGCTACCAATCTGGTGTCTCCAACCAATACTAAAGATCCGGTATTTTGATATCTATTTTTAAGCCGCAAAGCAGCCTTTGCCTTACGTTTTGCTTCATCTAAATTAGCTACCAGTTTTCTTATCTTAAGATTCGCCCCTTCTTCTACGGATGGATCTACCCAAGTATACGAAAGCGACTTTCTTTTTTTAGGTACGCGATATTTGCACGTGCAACTTTTATACAAATCTGTAGATTGTGTGCTAAAGCTATATCTGATTATCTCATCAATACCTAACGTAAGCGTAGCGATAGGATCTTTTTGCTCAAACATCTCTTGAGCAAATATTATTAATTGGCTATCAGTGACCTTTAACGACAACCCTTCATCCTGGCAAAGTCGATGGAGAAATTTTAAATCGCTTTCCTCCATTTGATCTTCACGCGCATAATATGGATTACTATCACCATCAATAAGAAACAACAGTTCAAGGTTAGCTAATTTAGCTATAGAAGTTGCTATATCTTTAAGAGTTGTTTTTTCCCATGCATTACTTTTTAAATCACGTCTAATGCCTGATGAAACAGGAACAGAAACAGCAGTCACCTCAACAACAGAAGGTGGTCCAGAGCAAGTTATGCCATCTACCTGGAATTTCCCGCACTCAAGGACGATTTGATTTATAGGCTTAAAGCTCAAATCAATAAAATCACCCTTTTTAGGTGTCCAGTCTCCAGACCATTTCCCATCATCATTTTTTAATATAATAGAAACATCATCGACCTGACCATCTTCATTATCTGTATAAGACATTGACAAAACATCAGGTGACATATGAGCGGTAATATTTACATTCTGATATATAACATCAAAAAGCGTTTTACGTAACACTATTGCGTCTCCACGGAGGCAAATTGTTTACTGATATTGGCATAACCGGAGCATCAGGAACTTTAAGAATAATTCCCGCAGAAAAAAGCACCGTAAAGCGGTGCTCAGTATTAGCATCAATAAGAAGATAAGACAGGTACTCATTACCATACAACTTTAACGCGATACTATCCCATGAGTCCCCTTGAACCGTTCTATAATCATCCAAAACTTAATCTCCGTTGTTGGAACATATGAGCACTCAATTTCTTCTCAAAATCAGAATATCCCGCATCTAATGCTCTTTTAGCTGCCGCCTCAGTTTCCTTTGGTGAACCAGCCGGAAGATTGATTACAGGTGAATAGGTTATTCCACCAGTCACAGCGTTAACGTTCTGGCGAGGTCCAGAAGTCCCGGCGGCAGATATCCCGTGAGGTGATAAATTTGATTGCCCGAACTTGGTTGCTATTGCATTCTGTAAGCTGTTATTCCTGCTAACGCCTGATGCCAGAGTAGTCATTATTGCACCACCTGACTTTGTTAGCTGTGAGAATGGACCTTTTTTCGCGTCAGAGAACGGTAAATACTCACGTACAGAAGAAAAAACGCCTTTCACTTCATTAATTAAAGCATTTGCTTTTGATTTTATCCCAGTGATTAACGTCTCAATTATTTTTGCACCTGACTCACTCCAGTTTATTCCAGATAAATAAGCCGTTACAGATTGGAATGCTCTTATAAAGAGTCCAACTGGTGAAAAACGCATAAAAACAGATACCAGTGTATCTATGATCTTCTTTCCTGTTTCGCTCCAGTTAATACCAGAAAGGTAATTTGTTGTAAGTTTAAATGCTTTAATTAAGAACGGAAGCGGAGACATCCATTTAAAAACACTAATTAATGTACTGTAAATTCTTACTCCTGCCGAACTCCAGTTTATGTTGGAAAGATAATCCCATGTTTTACCAAACATAGATATAATCCATCCATTGAGATCAAAGTTTAAGATAAAGTTTTTTATAGCCTCAAATGATTTAACTGTATATTCCTTAACAGAAGGCCAAACTCTGACAGCATAATCTCTGATCTTATCCCAATTCTGATAGAGCAATATTCCTGCGGCAACCAGCGCAGATATAGCCATCTGAATCCACCCGAAGGGTGTTAGCTTTGTCGCTACAGATAAAGCCAGCATAGCTACCCTACACGCTATAACCACACTTTTCATGGTTAGAAACGCACCTGCCGCCATCACAATCTGAGACACAAAATTGGGGTTGTTAGCTACAAATTCACTAATTTTTGTAATCAGCGGAACCAAAACACTAAGCGCGGCATTCAAAGCAGGTTGCAAGGCCTGACCAAAACTTAATGATGCATTGCTAGCCTGAATACGTAATTGTTTCAATCGCTCCGCATTGTCTTTCGTTATGTTGGCAAAATCGCGGTCAATAACAGCACTTCCAGCCCCAAGAGATGTTGCTTTGATTCTCTGGTATTCCTTCCAGTTTTGAATCATCGGACGAACAAAGTTCTGAACCTGCATATCGCCAAATAGCTCACCAAGTAACTTCTGATCTCCGTTCTTAGTCATTTTCATGACAGAATGCATTGCAGCTTCGAATGGATTCTTCCCTTTTTTCTGCGCTGTTGTGACAATTTTATATAAATCTACACCGAAATTTTTCTTTGCTTTTTTTAGTGTTTCAGGGGAAAGTATTTTCGCCAAAAAGTTGTTCATATTATTAGCAGCCTCATCCGAAGTTGCAGCACCTTTGCGAGCTATCTGCAAAGCTGCCCCCATCGTCGCGGCGGCTTCTTTACCTCCCATTTTTAATGCCTGGAACTGAGCACCAAGCACAGGAAGATTTTTGGCCATATCTTTAAATTCAAAGTTTCCCTCTTTCCCTGCCTGAACCAGAATCCCCATTGCAGACTTCATTTGAGATGGATCAATCTTCAATGAGTCACTTAATGTAAATGATGCTTTCGAGACATCGAGGATATCAGAGCCAGTAGCTGTAGCTGTTCGTCCAATAGTTAGTAGATTCGCCTGAGCCTCTTTATAATCCTGCCCAGCAGCGACGAGAAACCCCTGAGCGGCCTGAATATCAGATGCAAACTGGTTGGTAGCCGTTCCGGTAACAAGCATCGCCTGCCCCATCGCCTGAACTTCTTCCGGCTTCATATCTGCCGTAAGACCAATCATTTTGTTTTCACGATTAAAATTTGCTGCATTGTTAGCAGCAGCAAATGCACCAGCAGCTACAGCACCAGTTTGTAATCCTGACCTTACAAGTTGACTCTTTGCCTCACCAAGATGCTCTCGCTTCAATTCACGCTGCCTTTCCAACGCGCGGTTTAACTCCTCCTGAGCACGTTTTACTGCAAGAACATTTTTCCGTGCTTCAGCCAACGCATTTTTATAGCTGTTAATTTTATCAATACGTTGTTTTTCTAATGCCCGGTTAAGTTCCTCCTGCTGTTTTTTCACTTGCTGAACATTTGCTCTGGCTAAAGCCAAAGCCGTTCTGTAGCGGTTAACCTGCTCAACGCTACGGGCCTGAGCCTCACGATTACGATCAATGCTGGCTTTAAGCTCTTTCTCTCTTGAGGCCAAAGCTCTGGCAGATGTATCAGCTCCCTGATAGGCAGACTTTAAAGCGGCCAGTTCTTCACGCTGAGAACGTAGTGATGCTCGTAAATTCGATGAATGTGTTTTTGCCTTCTCAAAGTCACGAAGCATCGCTCTGGTTGGATTGGCCGTGTTTTTTATTTGCTTCTGTAACTCTTCAACGCGAGCGGCAGCTTTATGATATTCGAGGGCAGTCTGTCCAACCTTTACTTTTACAGATTGTAGCTTTTGAATTTCCCCATGTTCTTTCGTTAATCCAGCAAGCTCGGCATTTAATTTAGCAACAGCCTGATTAGCTGTAGTAAAACTTTTGGGGAGAGAGGCGGCAACTTTGCCGCCAATTTCAAAAGCCAGCTTAAAGTTCTTATTGCTGGCCATTAGTATTAATCCTCATTAAACACATCAATCCATGCGACGATTCGCCTCAACCGAAGCGAAAGCCAGTAGGATATAGGTGTTGATTGAGATGATTGAGATAGAGAACTCGCGGCCCTCATTATTTGCTTATCAATAGGTTTTTGCTCATCAAAACCTACGAGAGCAAAAAATTCTGTACCTTTTGACAAACTTTAACAAAGTCTTTCGCTGGCAATCCATTCAGATACTCTATTGGACAGCCAATACAGCGAGCTGCCAGGGCAACATGGACTTTATTATCAAGTGATGTTTGAACTGAAACATGCCCTTGAGATTGCAGTAAGTCCGATACCTCTAAAATATCACTGCCTTTTAGGTTGTCTAAATCAAGGTTGAGTTCAGTCACTGGCTCAAAGTCTTCAAAACGATATTCTTTACTTAATTTAACGGTTTCCATTTTTTCACCTTATAAACCTAAATCATCACGAACAGTATTTAATATATCTTCGCCATCAAAGATACAAATAAAGTTCAACTTATCAATTTCTAAAACTTCTTTCCCATCAATAAATAATTTGATATAGAGAACTTCGAATTCATTTTCTGAATCAGTGGCCTTTGCTACCTGTAGCGAACCCAAATCCAGTTTTTTAGGGTTTAGCTTCATTGAAGCTCGAATAGGAACCGTTTTATATTTTCCTGTTCCGGCATCATAAACCTGCTGGCTACCGCGAAAATCTACCTGATGCGATGAGGATAGAAATAATTTTGTACCAGCAGAGGTTAGGGTTCGCCATTTAAGAGAGACAGTCATTGGTTTGAAATGCCCCAGCGTTCCGCTATCAAGCTCTCCAGCAATACCTGCACCACTAACTGTCTCTGTCATCATCTCAATTGATGGCAGCTTTGCGTCAGCAACACCGATAATACGGTTTCCCTCACCGTATACTGTAAAGTTAATAAGTCTCTCAGGAATTTGATTGCTCAAAGCAACCTCCTATTATTTATTCAGAAAACAAGTTCAGCAGATAATCAGGATTATATTCCATGACGAACTCTATATCTCTGGCAGGTGAGAATGGTGTCATTTTTACATGGAATTTAACAATCCCGTCCATCAATGACGTAATCGTGTTTTCAGACTGATCAAAGGTAACAACACCACCTGCAATATCCTGATTACCTGTGAGGCCGTTAAGCCAAATATTCGCACTTGTAACAATCGATTCAATTAATCGACGGTTTGCAGGATTGTCTATTTTTGACCAATGCGAAAGAATTAACGTATTACCCACCCAGTTAAACATACGTCGGCAAACACGAAATGCGTCTTTGGGGTCTGTAGATGTTGGATAAATAGCATTACGGTTTCCCCATGATTTCCAACCATCAAAATTAAGGCTTGTTACAATCCCCTGTCCATTTAAGTAGTTTGCCTGGCTAATGTTAAGCCATACTTCACTGCCATCTTTACGTACAGCACCGTCCATCTGTAGTTTTATATTTGACGGAGAACGTGATGGAATATCACCATACTGACTATCCAGCAAGCATGTTGCGGCCGCTAAATGGGTTGAGTGATGGTAAATATTGTCTCCAAGTTTCACCATCGGCCAGCACACTGTCTGGTTAGCGGCCATGTGATTATTGTTCTGTTTCCATTCAGGAACAGCCGAGTAATCACTGATAGTAGATTTATCGGTCGGCGCATCCGTTATAGCTTCTGCTTTGAACAATTCACTAATCAGCGCGGCCTTAGCCGCCATTAGCTGACCAACTTCACTATCAGAACTAAATCCAGGTGCAATCACTTGTCCAGGAACTAACTTGAAGCGGGGATACACATCTGACAGTAACTCAAGCCCTGTATTGGCTTTAGTGTTGGAATCCACACCACCGATAACGTCATTTTTAGTTACGGCACCGGGATCAAGATGCGTATAACTAACCTTAAGAGTAGCGTCTTTTTCGGTAATTTTTCCTCCGCTAATAGCTGTAATGACCGTATAGCCATTATCATCCAGCGCCAGCACATAATCGGTATCAACCGTTAACCCAGGCGAATCACCATCTGCTTTTTTCACAACAACAGATTTATATAAGACACCATCGTTAGAGAGCGTACCTTTCCCGCCAGAAAGTTTTACTAACTCATCAGTAACGTCTTTCTTATGCTTTGCTGGGTCAAGCACATTAATAAATACAACTGGCGCAACACCATATATGCCAAATGCGACTTTAATTACTTCGCTTAAAGTATATTTCTCGAAGTTTGTGCTATATCCTATTTTAGATACGGCCTCTGCGTAGGTATAAGCAATTATTGGTTTATTTACCGCTGATGCTGGATCTTCTAACTGATTAACAGGAGCCGTGCCAAATGCAACAATCAACCCAGCACTAACTTGCACAGGAGGAGTTATAGACGTAGCCAGCTCAGATATATAAATACCGTGGCGATATCCCATTATTTAATCTCCATGATAGAAGAAGAAACACGAGAGTACATTACATACTCAACGCTGGTTTTATCAGAAAGTCTTTTTTCTGCATCTGCAAAGTCACTGGTTGCCACAAACAAACACTTTGCACCAGGAATATATGAAATTAATTTTTCACACTCTGGAGATAAACCATTCTTGAATAGTTTATGCTTCAAAAGTGAGATTTGAGGGATTGTTGGACCTATATACACAAATGTTTGATCAACATCTTCCTTCTTTTCTATATCTTCTTTACTAATTTTCTTATTAGCCATTTAGATAAACTCCTGAGACTGAATATTCTGAGGCTTTAATACTAGCCACGTTCCAGTTGCTTCCGTTATCCAGTATGGATATGGTTGATCATCAAACATTCGCCATCTGATATCACCCTGAAAGAGAAATTTCTCTTCAAGTAAAGGCTTCTCCTGAAAATGAAACATCATCCTTTCAAGAAGAGCCATTACCCATTCATATCCAGTATGGTCCTCACAAAAACCACCTAGAAGAAACTTAACCTTAACTTCATCCGTTTCAGGCTGCATTCCTCCTTCCGTGGGCCTGATAATTACATGAGGAAATTCTGGCGGTTTATCTGGAGATGGTTGTGATTTAGGAGGCAAGTACCCTTTAAATATTGTTGGAACAAACAATTTAATATCACTGTCTGTTTCATCATAAGGAGGCCCCTGTACTAATAAATCATTGAAAACCTCATGCTCCAACCGATTTTTTATTGCATCTATCAAAAGATTAATCAAATCGGCATTCCTCTGTTAGTATTAACAGTAAGAGTTATTTCCAATACACCAACATTATCTGACACTTCATCAACAATATAATTTTTACCGTTGATTTTCATTGACTGGTCTTTGACAGGGAGAACAGGAAAATCTTTTCTTGAAACAAATAATATTATTTGCCCCTGATTTATTCCCTCTGCAAACTCAGCATATGAGCGTTTATTCCGCTCATGAATAAGGTCTGTATCAATTACGGCAAGGATATCCTTGCCGTCTATGTTATATGTATCGGCAAACTCTTTTTCATTGAGGAATATTGCAGAAATATCTTGCGCTATAACCTCTTTGAAGGAGTTCATTACTTCTTATTACCTTTTTTTTGCGTTGATTTTTTCGCATTACTGGTATCAGAAGTAGCTACAGATTCAGATGAATCATCAGCAACTGTTTCCTCATTGCCGCCATCATCCTCAAACTCAACCTCGAATACACAGCTACACGCCTCCGTTCGCGTAATCAACCCCGCGGCCACAGCATCATTAACAGCAGATGCGTATCCATGCTCAAAAGCTAACTTAGCCGCATCATAGCTCCCAGCCGATGCCAAATCACCATCCCCTTCGGTGGCAATAGCATGTCCTGACGCAATCAGTTCGGCAATCCTGGAGTTATCCATTAGCCCATTAAGCAAACGGCCCGCTTTTAGCGAGCCGTGGCTTATCGTATCAATGTTTTTAACCAGTCTGGCCATTTAAACCACCTTAGCCACCAGATAGGCGTCAGCTACACCAGGATTAGGCAGTGGAGATGACTTCATGGCAACATAACGGCCTCCCGCCTTACGAGATACCCAGGTGTCTGGAACTCGTGGTGACTCAACAATAGTCAGAGACTTTTCAACCTCATCTACAAGTTCTACAGCTCCATACAGCATCGTTCCCCGCCCCGGAGAGCCAAGGAGAATCTTATCCTCCGGCACTAATGGTTCTGGCTTTCCTGTTTTATCACTGAGAATAAGCTCGTCGTAACCATAAAAATCGAGTCCCTCAACATTACCATAATGAGTTACGCCTTCTTCTAAGTCCTCTGGCTTAATATACCCAAACTCTTTTCGGCGATTATCAAGATATTTAGTTACTGCTTCATTTTTAACGAATGCATCAACAACTTTTGCCCCCATTACGGCAACACGAGGAGTAAAACCTGAAGTTAGTGATACACGACGTTTCCAGTTGCGAACATTGACCAACGGATCTGATTTTGCTGCACTCCATAAATCATCACCTGTCAGTTCAAGATATGGTTTATCTCCTTCCTCTTCAGGCCAAAAATAAACTGTGTTATCCACTCCTTCACCAACAATATCAACCTGCCCCGTAAACAAGACTTGTGCACACATCCATTCTTCACGGCGGTTAACCATTTCATCAAGCTCAAGCAAATCTTTACCTAATTGCTCGGCGGCTCGTTCTGCTGGCGATTTTGCGTTGTAAATATTCTCACCCGGAAGCCTGTTTAAAAGCAGCTCTGCTGTTGTTACCAAATCAGGTGCAACAAGTGGTGGCTCCAGAGTTCTCGTTACAAAGCCGCGTCGCTCAACGGTTTTTGAGCCAAAACCTTTACCAACAAACGGAGCCATAGTACGGCCACCGCGAACAAAATCCAGATCAACTTTCTTTGAATTAAAGGTCTGAACACCAGGAAAAAAAGTACGAAGAAGAAAACGACGAGCCTTGAAATTCTGAATAACAGGCTCAAGCATTGTACGTCGTTCAAAAATATCAATATTCGGCATAAAAATACGACCTCTTTATATTATGCAGATGGATTTTGTTGTGCGGTATTAAGGAATATTCCAACCTTCCGGCAAGCCAGATATACATCGGCAACCTTTGCTGATTCAGGAAGGATAACCGCACGTGCATTGAACATTCCGGTCAACCATGCTGTTCCTACTTGCGCTGAATCAGTCGCATCAATACTGTGTTGAGCAATACAATACGGTTCTTTTGCCACTCCCTCTCCAGAGAGATTTATCGGAGCCACAGTGACAACATTTGTTGTCTGATCAATACTGACAAAAGCAAGTAACTCACCTCGTTTTACTTTACCGCTGGCAAGTTTAATACTTGTTGAAATTGCTGGCATACCACCAGAAATAATCAGATTATCTGGTTCAAATGAAAAAGACTCTCGCATAAACTCACCTTAATTTTTATCGCGGTTTTTAAATACTGATCCAATAACATTTTTTACTGCTTCAGCTTGTTTATCGCCGTTGTTTTCTGGTTGATTAACATCAACTGAATCATTCACCTCATTTGCGTCTTCTTGACGTTGATTAAGAAAGTTTTTGTTACGCGCTCGCTCTGCATTCATAATTTCCAAAGCAAGTTCAGCAGCAGAAACACCCGTTTTGAATTTTGCATTCTTAACTAGGTCGTCATGACCTGGAATCACGCTATTCTCGATTGTCTCAATGCGCTCGCGCTCTGATTTAACGCCCTCGTCTTTACCAGCATTAAAAACCTGATTGTATAATTCTGGATGTTTATTCTTTAATTCATCAAGAGTCACAACATCGTCCTCATTTTGTTCATTTAATTCAGTAGATAATTCATTTTTATTTTGTGGCAACTTTGCGAGCGAATCAGGTAATTTTGAAAACCTTGATGCTTCAAAAGTTATTCCATTGAGCGAAAGCATCCCTTCCTTTATGGAAGCAGATAGCCGTATTGGTTTTTCAACCTCGTCAGCAAAGCCAAGCTCAACAGCTTCTTCTGCATTTAGCCATGTTTCCTGATCCATTAGTTCAATTAATTTATCCTCAGAAAGCCCTGTTTTCTCCTTATATGCAGATAAAATACTATTTCGTATCTTATCCATCATCTCAGCAATATCACGCAATTCATCCGCATCCCCCATTGCCCATGTCCACGGATTATGGATCATCATCATAGCATTAGATGGAATAATAATTTTATCACCCGCCATTGCAATAATAGTTGCAGCCGATGCAGCAATGCCGTCGATATAAACAGTAATATTCGCCTTATGGCGTTTTAATGATGAAAGAATAGCTTGAGCAGTAAAAACAGAACCGCCATAACTATTAATTTTTACGTTGATAGTATTTGATGAAATATCCTTTAACTTATTCACTATATCAGAAGAAGAAACCTCATCAAATTCGCCAATATATCCGTAGATTAAAAGTTCAGCCGGTGAGTCATCTTCACCCGTGCTATTTTTTATTTCCCACCAATTAGGCATCATCTGTCTCCATATTTTGTTCATTTACCTCAGAAACAGGAGGCGTAATCAGCCCCAATTCACGGCGAGCACTCTCCTCCCTGCCACAAATTTGTGCGGTTTCTTCCCAGTTAAGACCTGACATTTCAGCCGCTTCTTTTTCACGGGTAGAGAATGTTTCTTCAACACGCAGTTTTGCAGCTTTGACTTCTTTAAGGGGATCTAATTGACCTTGTGATGGGCCATACCATTGAGCGCCACTCCATGCAGCGCGATATTCTGGCCCATAAAAAAAACCAGGGGCAATAACACGACCTTTAGCAACAGCTTCAGCCAACCATTCCTCATAGATCGGTTGGCAAAATGACTGAACCATCCAGTCACGTCGCATACGGAACATTTTCCAGGCTTCAAGTAATGCGGCCCTGCTTGCGCTATAACTTGCTGTAAAATGCTTTACCAAGAGTTCGTAAGGGAGTTCTAAAGCAGCCCCAATTTGACGGCATATAGCGACAACAAAACCATCAAATGCCGTATTTGGTCGCCCGGGATTTGCTGTATCTATCGACTCACCTTCCCCCAAACTTACTATGGAGCCATTCCCCATTTCTTGGGTGTTATCATCATGGTTATCGATCTGCTCGTACTGAGGGATACCTGATTCACCTACTGGTCCATCAGGAGCGTCTGTTTTAATAAAAACTGTAAACATCCCTGACACAACCGCAGCAACCAATTCAGCATCGGTGTATCGTCCTAACTGCTTCAATGCTTCAATTACAGGAGCAAGGACAGGAACGCCACGGCGTTGCCCAGGCCTTTCAAAATCCTGCATAACATGCAGAATATTTCTTCTTCCTGTTTTACTCCCATATGCGGGAATACGTTCCCACTTGCGGGTTACAAAACCAGAAGTCCCGGCTGGGTGATGTTTTGCAACCCAGTACGCCACAGGCTCGCTAAATTCACCAACCTCTACGCCACCGTAAAGATTTGGTATAAAACGATCCTCTGGATTGCAAACACGATCACCTTCAATCAAATAGACGCACAAATCATATATAACACCCTTACGCTTAATAACTGGTAGCGCAGCAAATATATCGCCAGATGTTAACGCAGATATTTGGACCAATGATTGCAATTGTCCAAAAGTACACATTCTTGATGCATCACAATTTGGAGAATCAGCCCATAATCTAAACTCACGCTCAACATGCTTTTCCCATGCCCGCGCTTCTTCCTGCGTCATCCCCAAAAAATCGGCATCAATGTTCGCATTTAGTTTTAAACCGGAACCAACAACGTTTGTCCTGATAGTTTTTATTGCGCCAACCGATAGCGGGTTTCCCATGAAGAGATCACGAGAACGCTCACGCAATTTATCTATATTTTTAACAATATCATCATCAGGAGAACCAGCTTTACTAAACCAACCCCTTAATGATTTTTTATGAGTGCTTGCACCATGACGTGAATATCCAAGGTTATTAATACTTTCAAGTGCTTCTAACCGTTTTCTTGCCAAAGCTCGATTTAATGCCCTCTGAGGTGAAAACGGTGCAATAACTCGATCAAGAATATTCATAAATCTCTTATCACCACTCGTTTAATTCGTGGGCCTCGGCGTATACCTGCTGATAATCTTTCTACTTCATTACGCCAGTAATCCATCTCTTTTCTGACTTCTGATAAATCCGCACGAGTTAACTGCCGCGTGCCAAATTTATATGACTGACCGCCAATAGCAATAGCGCGATATGCTTCCCGCCAGACAGATAACATCTCTCTGGCCTCAGTCAGAGAAAATGCTTCATTGTTCATTTATATTTCCTCTATATGGTTACGCCTTTACTTATAACTCTACGGCGTCTTCTACGTATACCTGACGAGTTCTGCACATACACATTACCTCGCATTTCCTGTTCGGCAAGCCAGTTAAAATTAGGGTTCAGAATTTCCATCGCAGCAGTTGCATAGTTACGGCAATCAAGAGGCTCGTTACGCTCGTAGACTTTCACCCACTTTTCTTTTGTCTGCCCATTTTTATATTCAAATATTTTTTTCTCTGATAATAGCCCTTTAAAGTATTCGGTATCATATCCTCTGTCAGAATCTAATGGGAAATGCATATAACCAGGACCAGGATCATGTAGCTTAATTCGTGCCATGATGGTTCCTTTACCATCATCAACCCCCAAATTAAACAACATAGCGCCTACACGGTTATTATTGCTTGGCTTTCCTATAAACGGTAAACCTACCCCACCACGACCTCTGATAGAGTATATTCGCCTTGATTCTCGCGGCTTAGTAAAGCGATATACCTCTGTCGTAAAATGCCCACCAGAGTCAATACAAACGGAAGAAATCTGTAATTTTCGACCGTCACGAAATGACCAGCTACGGAGTAAGTATTCATCAAGTTGTTTCCAGACAACATCTTGTGCGGGATCGCCAGGAAATATTTTATATTCAATCCCCCATGATTCCTTACCTTTTCCCCAACCGACCAATTCACAAACTAAATACGTGTCCTGTACGTCAACACCTGCACTTAACAATAAAACATCATCTGGTAAAAACTCTTCAAACCTTATTCTGCGTTGCAACAAGTATTCAGGATCGATATCGTCTTTAGCATCCTCTTTCCATGGCTCACCCAGCTTAAGGTTAATAAACTCCATTAATCCATTTTTATCGCGGTTTCTGGTTGCTTCCGTAAATTCTTCAACCAGCTCTGACAATGCAACCCACGGGGAGTAAAGACTGTTAATATGAAAACCAACAATACCTTTAACTCCAGTATGTTCAGCTATCCATACCCCCTTCGCCAACCAATCAACGTCTGGTTTACCAGATCCGCGCATAATCCCGCCGCACTCACAGCACTCATATCTGGCCGTTTCCGGTAACGCCTCACCTGAATCGCTCTTATCCCATCTGACTTGCGACCATTTCATCACCTGCATGGTGCCACAACATGGGCAAGGAACATGGTAGTAACGCTGATCGGAGAGCTTAAACCACTTGTGGATTTTGCTCGTTTCCTCCAAAACAGGAGTAGAAACAAAAACTTTCTTACGATTATGAAAGTTGGTAGTACGCTGAATACCTAGTTTTAGTGGGTCGCCCTCCTGCGTCACACCGTAACGATCAATCTCATCAGCTAACAGTATTCGAATTGGCCTGGATGCAAGACCTGCTGGGGAATTAGCACCAACAAGTGCTATATATCCACCAGCGTAATGCTTCATACGTATAGTCGTGCTGGACTTTTTGGCTGCACCGCGCCCCTCTTTCCCTTCATGCAGCTTGTGTTTCAAACCAGGGGAATATTTGAACGTCGGATCAATACGCTCTTTTGAAAAAGCCTCAGCCGCCTCTACCGTTGGATAAATCATCAACTGAGGAGATGGCTCCTGATCTGCAAAGTAACCCATAACATTTAGCTGTAATTCGGATTTACCAATTTGCGAGCTACATTGCATCACTACTGTTTCTGTATCAGCGTCACCAATAACATCCATTGGTTCACGCAAATATGGCACTCGGCTTGTACGCCACGGCCCTGGCTCTGGAGACGTTCCCGGCGCTACATGACGATACTTATCAGCCCATTCGGAAACAGTTAGCCGTGATTTAGGGCGAAGCGCACGGAAAAAAGCGGTGCTCCATACTGTTTCGCCCATGAGGTTTATTCTTCCTGCTTAATAAATCGGGATTCCTGGAGCGCCTGAAGCGCAAAATTAATCTCGTCTTCAATAATGCGTTCGATCTCCCTGGCTGTTTTGCCTTCACAACGGGGAGCTGCTCTTGGAGCAATACTAAATAAGCGGCTACGCAATTCATTAGCTGCCAGAAATGCATCATCCCTGACCGCATCTTTAGCGATGAGAGAGCCTTCCTTTTCTTCAAATTCAAGGCGTTTCAGCTTTGCCTGATAAATTTTTTCTGCGGTCTTAGCCTTGTTGAATTGCACCGCAACACCGGAAGTACCACCAGCTAATCCGGCATCATCAGCGGGTAACTCTGGTTGTTCCGAAGATATCCCATGCCCTCTTTTTCCGTTTTCAGCAGATACCTCACGACCAACCTGTCGGCTCGCTTCATAAGCCGCACTAGCTTTATCAAAATCCAGCTTGCCGCTTTTCAGCACTGGAATGCGACCGGAACGACAGAGCTTCGTAACCATTGCCGGAGAAATACCTTTCCGGCGGGCAAACTCTGACTTACTGACGATGGCCATTACTTGCAACCATTAGCAAGATACTGAACAAATCCCTCATGCGTTTCATGCGCGTCGTGGTACTGACGATAAACATCCAGCAACAATGCAATTTCCATATCCGTCGCGGGAATACGTTCTTTATCAATAGCCAGGTACTTAATTTGAACAACAGGGGAAGAATTATCGTCTTCTTCCTGCGGCTGTTCATCGCTTAACATTTCGTCAAGTTCTGCATCATTAAACCCAAGCAGATCAATATCAAAATCATCATCCATTAACTCTTTGACTTCTTCGGCCAGAAGCTGCATATCCCAGCCAGCATTTAAGGCCAGCTTGTTATCTGCAATCCTGTAAGCCTTCTTCTGTTTTTCAGAAAGGTTACTCAACCGAATCGCCGGAACTTTATCCATTTCCAGAATTTCGGCTGCTGCAAGCCGACCATGCCCCGCAATCAGTTCATTCTTTTCATCGATCAGCACAGGATTAGTGAAACCGAACTCACGGATACTGTTCACCAACTGTTCAACCTGCTCATCTGAATGAGTCCGTGAATTTTTGGCGTATCTGAGCAGCTTACCGACTGGTAAATATTCGATTTTTAGAGCCATTTTTTAACCGCCATAACACAACAGGTTAAAGAAAACTGTTTAACTTATTGATACTAAAAGAGAAAATGACGATCTTTTTACTCAT
The DNA here is from genome assembly GCF_004212315.1 of Escherichia sp. E10V5. Taxonomy (NCBI): domain Bacteria; kingdom Pseudomonadati; phylum Pseudomonadota; class Gammaproteobacteria; order Enterobacterales; family Enterobacteriaceae; genus Escherichia; species Escherichia sp. E10V5. The sequence continues at coordinate 26,550 of NZ_RHJM01000014.1, read as the reverse complement.
AAAAAATCACACAAACCAGCATAATTATCTGATTTTATTAAGTTTTTATAAGTGAAAAGGATCTTGAGATGGTGTTTTGGTTAAAAGATTGGATGTATTTGCATGATTTATAACGATTTTTATCAGAACAACATCACATTGGTTAAAGATCTGCGCGTATCTTGATGATCTAAAAGAAAATTTTCTACTTTCTTTTTACCAGCACAAATACAGCAAAAAATCACGTTTTCCCGATATTTTTCAATGAGATGAGTAAATTTCTTTTACCGCAACTTTTAACCTAACTTTTTTCACGTTTAGCTAGCCGAACATCGGGGTTCGAATGACCCGCATCCAACGCTTTTGGCCAGAAGGACCCAATTCTGCCGGACGATGAAACGATGCTCGTGCTCACCCACAGACAGCCAGCGAGCGACGCTACAGAACACAGTGAATACACCCTGCATAACAACACCATCAACCACACGATGATTAACGAGAGAACGTCTTAGAAAGAATGTCATCAATAGCCTTTGTGACTTCATCAGCAAACGCATCCTCACCAGCACGTAGCGCCACGCCATGCCAATCAAGACGCTGCGAATAGTTAGGTTGCTGGATAAACGTAAGGATCAACGTAGGACGCCGCCCAACGCGCTGCCAGACGCCTGGTTGAAGCGGGTTACTTGTACCAGGTCGAACAACAAAAAACTCCGTAGGCTTGCCCTGACGGCGATTTTGATGCGCATCTCGCTGAACTCTTAGGCCAGATAAGACCTGCTGTAATTGCCCCCGCGAAATATTCCCGTATTTGTCCAGCTTTGCGCCGGGACCAGGAGCAAGCTGCCAGCCGTTAGGCAAATATCCACCAGCCCTTAGCGCCCCTTCTGAGCGTTTGTACTGTCGTTGGCCACCTTCGATTTGCGGAGTCAACGTTACAGGGGCTGGCGTTCCTCCCCATTCACGAGCATACACAATGGCTGTAGGATCACTCTTCTTTGCGGCCAAAACGTAAGTAGAGTTCTGAATCCACGGCGTGGGCCTGTCAAATACCCGATTAATTTCATTCTTAATCGCAGCCTGAGAAGCCTTTGCCGTTCTGGTTGCCGCAAGCGCCATTGCGAATGGCAATTCGCGTTCTTCAAGGCGCTGGAGTTGTCGTTGAATATCCTGAGAAGAAAAATCCATCTTTATCTCAATTCTGTCAGCCACCAGCGCCTCCTACACACTACTTAATCAACGGCCGGAAAGCCGCCAACACATCATCAGATCGTCCGATTGTTGAACCACCAGGCAACGGCAACTCAAACTCAAAACGAACAGCTTTCTCCAGACTCTCCCAGCGAAGAGAATCATCGTTAATAACGTGCAAATACCAGCTCTTACCGTTAAATACCGACCGCTTTATTCTGAAGCTATGCTCACGGCACAATTGCTTCACTTCCTCATCAGAATGAAACTTCTGATAAAACCAGTGTCCCTTCCGGTACAAAGCAGAAAAACCGTTATGGTCAATAAAATAAAGCCGACTTATAGAGCTAGCAGCTTGCGTTCGTTTAAGCACACTCTCCAGCTCTCCACGGCTACGGCCAGAAAAGAATATTGACCCACCAGCTTTACACAGGCCTTTCAGAACCGTCAGAACGGACCATTCAGCCTCGACACTATCGACCGAGTTCAAAACGCTATCGCAAATCACGTAGTCGTAACGCCCTCGCGTTTTTAAGTCGTCCACCAGCGTATCAATCATTCGGTTTGTTGCAGCCCTATCCAGAGTGTTTCCTGCGCCCTTACGGCGGAAAAGCTCAAGATCATGCAGGTTATACCCCTTTGCCCTGAGCATTCGCGCGTAGTCTCCCTGCCCCGAACCAAAATCAATTCCTCTTGGCGTCTTGGCAATGATCGGGAGGATCAACGACTCATACAGGTTTGATTTCAGGCTGCCACCATTACGCAACCGCATAAGCTGCGCATACGTCTGGATGTATGTTGTTTTCTCCAGATGAGAATACTCAAATACACCATAAGTTTTATTCAGATAACTTTGGTATTTTTCCTTCTCAACATCAGGGATCACAAACACCGTTAGCGGTGTGCGCGTCATCTTCGCTGCTAATGCATACTGAGCACAGTGAATAACCTCGCCAGACTGAGTAGCAACACAACCACCCCACGGACCATACTTGATAACCAGTTCCGCTATGTTCTTTCGAACATATGCCATTTTCGCGCGCATATTGCCTGAGATCTGGCTTGCCGATACCTGAACAAAACCATGCTTATCTTCCAGACCGGACACCCTGCAACGCTCATCTCCGCTATCAAAATCCGTTCCGTTATGCAGTTGGTTAAACCGAACTTCGTCGTATACCGTCGTTTCACAGGGCAACACATACACCGCAGCACGCGTTATTCCCAACTTACGTAGCGCCTTCGTCCTTTGGTGTCCCGCCACCAGCAAATCGCCGCGCACTATCAATGGCTTCACAAGCCCCAGCTCCCTGACGCTTTCCTCCAGCCTCGCAAGATCATCCTCACCGATAAAACGCGGGTTATATTCCGCGCCGCGTAGGTGCGTTATGTCGTAATTCAGGTGAAGCATCAGCACACCTCCCCAGCCAGCAATGCGGATACAAATCCGATATAGCTGCCATTATCATCAACATAACGAGACACCGCGCAGTCAAAACGATCCGCTTCCTCATCCGTTGCCGGGATTTTATGACCTCCAAATGACAGGTACTGAACTTTTACGCCTGATTTGGCCTCATCCTTCTCAAATGGGATATCCATACCCTCTGTGTCATCGTAGACCGCCGCACTCAATAAGTTATCCAGTTCGCGCTGAGTAAAACCAATTGAGTCCAGAGCAAAATCATCGGCCGCAAGATCTGCAAGCTCCGCGCTTAACAGCTCTTCATCCCAACCAGCATTCAGCGGAATACGGTTGTCGGCCAGACGATATGCCTTCTTCTGATTCTCCGTTAGCCCAGCCAGAACAATGCAGGGAACATCATCCATCCCCAACTGAGTGGCCGCAGCAATTCGACCATGACCAGCAATTACAACGTTGTTCTCGTCTATCAGGATCGGATTAGTCCATCCGTACTCCTGTATGCTGGCAACAATCTGATCTACCTGCTCCACGGAGTGTGTGCGAGCGTTCTTTTCATAACCAATCAACACAGAAAGTGGTAAAGAAACCACATTAAGTTGTTTTGTCATGCCGTTTATCCGCTAAAATCCCCTCGCTTGTGCAAGCAAGTGGGCCTCGGTTTGTATCCACGGCACCCTGTGGGTATGAATGACTGTCGTCAGGTCGCAACTGACGGCGGTCGCCCACCTTCCAGTAATAAAAAAGCCACCAGCATTAACTCCACAGCGAGCTGGAGTTAATGAGGCAGCTTTGGTTTGCGCATTATCGCAGCCCCTGATTAGCACAAGAGCTGCTGTAATGCGTCACTCTGGTATCAAACAGATGTGACCGTTATTTACCTCAATGCGAGAGTATCTCGGCTTACCATCCACGATTCCGGTAATGACAAGTTCGCCATCAGGCGACCATTCTTCTTTGTCGTCTTCAAGTACCGCGCCTTCTGGCAGATCAATACAAGCAAAAACAGGACAGCCAGGATGACGTTTATCCTCCATCGCAATCAGCATCGACTCACCGAACCACTCTGTAGTAGCACGGCCATCAGCCGCCTGATAGTGAATCAGATACTGGTTTTCGCCATTTGCATACTGAGCACGGGCTTGAACTTCTCCCCATTCGTCACTGATACGCATTGTTACCAGTTGGGATAATTCAAACTTAAACGGAACAGCCTCGGCACCAATAGATATCGGTGAGTTTTCTCGCTGCTCTGGACCTTCACGCTTCACAATTTGAACATCTTTGACGAGCCAATCACCTGTGTTATCTACTTTTCGATACTCATCGGTATCAGGTAACTCAATAACACTCATCCCATCCGGGCAAAGCAACGATACATCTTTCGAAACACTGCGGATAATGCCGTTATTGTCATACATCATCTTTAAAGTGTGAGGCTGAAATTTCTTCTGCTCCTCATACCAATTTCTTCCGTCTTCAGTAAAAAGCTGTAGCACATCTGGATGTTTGCCGCGGGGATCAATAAGCGGCGCACTGATATTTTTTAAATGCATCATATAAATAACCCTACATCTATCTCATTGACTTGAATGAAACGCACCCTGACCGCAATTGCTCCCGCTTACGCCGAAAAGCTCTCTGCGCCACTAAGATGCGCCACAGGACACCAGCGATAACCACCAGCGAGATACAAAAACACACGGCCACAACCATCAGAAAAATGCCAACACCATTCATGAAACTATCCATTCTTCAATGAATATCTCCAGTAATATCAAGAGATACGCCGTTCCCAGCGCGGTTCCTACCGATATAGCTAAGACAAACCTCAAAGATAACGAGGTGTCCTTCGCTTTTCTCCAGACGTAAGCGCCAGCCAGAAATACCAACAAATCTCTTATTGGAAGCGGAAACCAGAACAAATCACTCGGCAAGTCCACGGTTATATCCTTCCATTCATTTTTATCGGGTGACCAGATAGCCTTAGGCAGTTGAGCTGTAAAGCTCCTGTATCAACTAAATGATCAACTAACATGATTAGAGATTCATATTCAGCCAGATAGCTAACCTGACGCATTCGACCGCCGTTGTTCTCCAGAATGTCGGCCACCTTTGCAGCCAACTCGCTTAGACAGAAGAACTTATTCCCATATATCGTTTTATACTCGCGCTTCTGGCATTCTTCGGCTTGCGGCTGGTTATCGAGAGCTATCAGCGACCGATGGCTATCAATGAAGTCCACAATCTCATTCAGGCATTCTTTAGCTGCCTCATCGTGACTTTTTCCGTATGCTTCATGGAGGACTTTCATCCTCATCATTGCTCCGTCACATATAGTCGAAAGCGCGTAAAGCACATCACTAACCGCCATTTCTTTTTTGGTGCTTGTCGAAGGCATCCCATGTTCTCCTTTGTCTGGATGTAAAAAAGCCCCGGCAATTGCCGAGGCTCGTTGTTCGTTATCGTTACGGTTTAATGCTCGCGTCGTCCGGCGACAACTTCGGATTTGTATTTCAGGTCGCCCAGCAAGAATTGCAGTTTAAGCATCTTTGCCGCCGTGTAGTTCCCTGATTCCACAACCTCTTTCATGAGGTCATAAACGGCCGCTACATCATCAGCCAGAAGCTCTTTGCGTTGCTGCTCAGTCGCACGTTTGAAGGAAATACGCATCACTCATCATCTCCTGCCGCACATACAACCTCACAAAAAACATCAGCGGAATGTTTCTCCTTGAACGAATGACGCTCAAAACCGCACTCAATATCAGGCGCAAAAACATCCACCACATACGGTCTTTCAGAATGTTTGTTTTCCCAACGATAAACCGTAGTGACGTTGAAATGTTTTAACGCTTCACGGAACTCAACGCTGCCCGTCAGGTTTTTTGAGGTCAGGTATTGCAGGAGGTTTTTTACTACTTCACGGTCTTGTACTTTCATCGGGTTATCTCCGGTTTAACCAGGGCGGGTATCGCTCGGTTTCGGGTATAACCATAGGAAATTTTTTCCCACCTGTAAAGCACTTTTTATATAAATCTATAATTATATAATTCTATGACACTTGCCAGAGAGCATCATGCAACTGGATACCTCCGTTGCACTGGTTGCCCCAGCCATGCCAGCCATCAGGTAAATCACCGCGAGCAAACAGCTCAATACGAGGAACATCGCCTAACAGCTTTACCAGCTTGTCACGGACCACATCAGGCTTCCGAGAATGCTCCAGACGAGGCGATGTAAACGACTGAATGATCCCCGCATCAAGACGTGTCGGTAGTTTGCCTTTCACTGCAAACAAGCAATCTTCACTGTTTGCACGAGTCATATGCCCCATTCCCATCACCAGCTTATCTGGTTGTCGGCTACCACATTTGTTCCATGTGAAGCCCTTCATGGTCATAAGCCTGAATCCCCATGCTTTCACCACCAGCAACGCTTCTTCTGGCTGAGTCGGAACCCACCACATGGCCAACAAACACGATTCAGGATTAGCAAGCTGCCAGACAGGAATACGAGCAATCTCCTCAGCTTTCATCGTTGGATACTTAAAACCAGCGCCACGATTCCCATCCTTACACTTGTCTTTGTATTCCCAGGGGGGATCTGCATAAATCAGATTAAACAATGCAATTGCCTCCATGTTAGTTATGTCTCCGCCGCTCAGGCAGTCATAACGCTGGCCAGCTCTACAGCAGACACAACGAAAAGGGCACTAGCCAGACTGATTAATGCCCTTGCCTGTTGTGTGCCGGATATCGCCCGACAACGCTGTTTTGGTAACACGGCTACAGTTCCGTGCCGCTCCAGCTTTTACCCCTTTGCGGATAACAGGCCCTGCCTGTACTCACTAACCAACGGCTTCCCGAAATGTGCACCAGGCACGCATAAAGATGAGCACGAAGAAGTAACTCCACCGCGCTTATCTTTATGTGTGAGAGTGAATTGGTGGCCCCTACCGGACTTGAACCGATGACCGTGCGATTATGAGTCGCCTGCTCTAACCACTGAGCTAAGGGGCCATATTTGATTTGTTTGTCTGGTGTGGCGCCGCGCACGAAAATCCCAGCCAATAAATTCAGGATTTTTGGGCGCGGCGGCATATCAGACAAACATGGTTGATGCGTGCACCCATGAGAAAAGCGCATAGAATGTTGTAACTATATATTTATATAATTATAGAAATATATATTACTTTCGGCAGTTGATTTCCCATGCCCTGTTATGAGCCAGAATATCTTTCTTTGTCTGGCGGTCCATAACATCGATGTCGTGATCAGTCAGGTAGATGGGCTTTACCCAATCACAGGCGGTATCAACCACCACCGGGACGCTTCCACGACTCCCGCAGCTCGCGATCAACATCGTCATCAGCCATATGGTTAACACTCTGCTGTACATTCCCCACCTCTTTTGTCACTTCTATACGCCGCTCCGCAGTGGCTTTTACGGCGGCTACATTCTCATTAATGCGCTGCTTTTCAGCTTCATCTTCGGCCTTTTCTCGCCCCTTCATACGACCAAAACCAAACGCGCCGAATGCAACCAATATAATTGTGCCAATAAATGACAAAACGGCCTTCAAACCAGTCATACCACCACTCGCTCTTTCATCCAGCCGTAGACAAACGACTCATTAGCCTCGCGCTTCTCCGCCAACTCCAGATAGCGTTCGCCCTGCGTACAGTTCAGCGACGTCAGCATCACCCGTTCGCCGTCTTTTCCCCGATTCCCAAGATAAGCACGCAGCGCATTAATGGTACGTGGACCAATTCGTCCATCTGCATCCAAATCGGGATACAGCTTCCCACGCAGATTGAACACATTCAGCCAGCGTTGAAGCATTTTTGACGCCACTGTTGGCCCCATGTTGACGCCCGTGTCGCACAGTTCTGCGGCAATATCCGGCGACAGAGTTGCTATCTGGTCAAAACGTGGGCCGTACCAGTAATCAGCCTCAAGGATTTCCAGAGCCTGTTCGCGAGTTAAATCGCGCATATCGCCACGGTATCCATGAGCACGGGCAGTGTTCTGAGTAATGCCCCACTTTGTTGGGCCTCCCTTGTCGTCAGGGTGATCCACATAGCCGCCCTCTTTTCCAAGAATGCTGTTAAAAATCTCATCTTTGGTCATGATTAAACCCTAATGCGTCAACTATCCGCGCCAGATTTCCCCTGAAATACAGAACAACGACGCAGATAATCAGATTTCCAATAACCACCAGCCAGTGGGATTCTTGATAAAGACCGAACACATAACGGAAGGGAACATTGGCGTATACAATGACGTAGATATAAGCCAGAAAGGAAACAACTGGACGATGCCTGGAGTCTTTCCGTCGATAAAGCATCAGCGCCATTACTATTACTGTGCAAAGCACCGCATTAATCAGTGCTGACGGGTCACTGCTTACCATTTGAACCCCCTCCACGTAAGCGGGAAAGCATTCCAAAGATGCTACCGAGATCCTGGCTGTTTACGAACGTGAGGATTTTAATTGTCAATGCAGCCACAATAACCGCACCAAGCGCATCAAGAGGTCGATCGTTGTAGCTGGTCCATTTGGCAAGAAATGAGCCAACTAACGGCGCTCCAATCACTCCAACAATGAACGATGTAAAGAAATAGCCAATCAGCTTGAGACGGCTAATATTCACCGCTGTAGCAACATAGAAAACAGCGCCAGCAAATGCCCCGAATACAACGCCGTAATCAATACCAGTTGCAATACCAAAAACGCTGGCACCCATCAGGCCACCAGCAGCAACGGCCGTACCGGAAATTGGTTCTGCTGACATTGAAATCCTCGTTAAAAAAAAAGCCCCGCCGAAAAGGCAGGGCTTCATAAAGCAACAAATTACGCGGTAATCGCTTAACGCAGTTTTACTACGTTAAATGAAACACTACACCCAGTTACCACCTAAAACAAGGTTTTCCCATAAAAAAAACCTTCAAAATGTGGTTAATCGATCAATAAAAAAACAATACTCACAGTAGTGCAGAAAAGAATAGCGGCTTAACTGCTTTCCTCACCTCACTAGCGTACATCCCCGCAGCTATCTCAGTTGTGAACAAACGCCCTCCAACTAGCCATGCAACAGGTGCAGATGCCAGGGATGCCAGTGCAATTTCATCTGTAGCAAGCTCTCTTTCAAGATATTCACGAAATCCGGGGTTAATAGTTACCGTATCCAACATTCTCTGGCGCGCTTCCTTACGTTCACGAATATGGGCAATCAATTGCTCTTTGGTAAAAGTAGCCATATCACTTCCCTTTCCCCTGAAGCATGGCTGCGCGGCAGGCGTTCCAGCCTGTAGCGTATGCAGCCGCTTTGCTGCTGCCTTCAACTGGCGCATCCTGCCAATACATTTCATCCGGCACTACCGGTGCTGGCAGCTCGCGATACAGAGGAATTACACGACGCGGGTCTGCGTATTTATCTGGAGGACAAGGTAATAAATAACCTAAACCAATTTGCTCAACATCTCGCAGTTCCTCGTCATCAGTCCATGCCACCGGTTCTGCTTCCAGCGAGGCTAACGCTATTTCATAAGCCCGGCGCTCAATATTGTCTCGCACGTCCAGGCTGCTGATACGTTCTTTGATTTCTTTAATCATTTCTTTGTCGGTAAAAGCCATTTCAGTTTTCCTTATATGGATTAATTTTACTGTGCAGTGCGTTGAATGGCTCCGATGTCACGTCGGTATATAACTCAATAACTGGTTCAACTAATTTTCCGATTACCCAGACCAGGATTAACGGGGATATCGGTATCAGCAACACGATAAACACAATGAAAAACAGAAATTCTATCGTTCTGCTTCTTCGCGGATAATTTTTCCTGAATAATGTTGGCACATCACTCTCCTTTAGTGCGCAAGTGGTTTTTCCAGCGGTTTTGCGCCGCGCTGGGCTTGTTAAGTGAACACATCACAATATCAGCCGTATTTGTGAACAGCCCCATTCTGCGGTTACTGAGTTTTAACCATTGCTGGATGCCGCGAGCATTTCTACAGGTCAAAAGAATTTTTGCTTTACGGTTTTTCATCGTTTTGTTCTCCGATTAGTTCAGCCATTTTTATTACCGCCCTTTCGGGCGGCATCCCGACATTAATCGTTGTGGTAACTCATGGCTTCATTTGCAGCATCAACCGGATCAACCTCCCACCAGCAATAATTTGGGTCGGTTCCTTCAGGTGTCCACGGCTCTAATTCATTTTTTGCTACATTCTCGTCACCAGTAATCTTAAAAATCTGCTCAGAGAATTTTTTTACCCACTCGTTATATTTTTCCGCGTTAATGGTTTTCTGTGTATTTAACATAGATATACCTCCGGTTAAGGATTAAATTTTATTTACAGTGCTGATTTAATATTCAGTTCTGGCTTTTGTTGCCCTGCGTATCCGCGCTTTCGCGTTACGCTCAATCTGAATTAGCTTTTCTATATTTTTTCGCCTTTCCTGTTCCTCCTGGCGCAATAGCCTTACATCATCTGCCAGTCTGGTTTCTCTTTTAGCCACAGAGAGCATCCAGTCAAACGGCTCCACAACTGCACCACAGATTTTGCAGCGGACCTGACGCTCTTTTTCGTCAACCCGGACAGAAGCGTGATGGCAGTATGGTCTTTCCGATGGCTCATAAAGAAAATTAACCTGATTACGTGGGTCATCCTCTTTTACCGGAAATAAAACAATATTACTTAACTCATCTTCTGGTTTTATTTCCACGTCACTCTCCTTTGATGCGAACGCCAGCGACGCGTGGCACATTAACTTCCACAATGCGCACAGTTGGTTTGTACATCTCAATTGCTGTCAGCCAGTCAGCGCCGGTCATGCGCTTTTCTGCATCACCATTAGTCCACTGAACCGGTACACCAATAGCCTTCATCGCGATTTCTATTTCCCCGGCGATGGCGCTTTTTCCGCAACCAGTAAAACCAGATACAACGACAAGAACTTCACCTTTGGCTGGTTTTATTTCCCGTGCTTCCAGTTCTGCAATGCGTTCCTCCAGTTCGTAGACCCTGCATTGTTCTCTATCATCAATCAGATATAACCCAAGACATTCGCTTTCTACCCAACCGCCAAAATCATGATCGTAACGCTCACATGAAAACTCACCGTCACCGTCCTTTGTTGGAATGGTGTAACTATCTAATGGGCCACCATATGTCGGCACATTTCCCAATGTTGGATGCTCAATCCACATGAAAAATGCACGTCCGGTTATCGGACAAATTTCTGGTCGCCATTGGTCACTCATTGGTTTCCTCCCACGTTTTCAGACTTTCACCACAGAACGGGCAAAATGAAACTCGAATCGGTGATTTAGAAAACTCACCGGAACGCAACATCACCAAATCAGGTCCACGGGTTAAACTCTCATTCCAGATTTTGTATAGCAGTAAGCCTTTTCTTACTGAGCATTCAGCATCACGCTCAAGAGACTTTGCCAATGCAGCACACGGCTCTATTCGATTGCCATTAATTCGACAATTTGATCCACTCACTTCAACTCCTCCCGACGACGTTCCTGAAGCTCTAGCATTGCGGCTCGGAAATCCTGCCACCATTCCTCATCTGCAACGGGGGTATTTCGCTCCAGCACCTTGTCCGCATCAGCGATCAGGTTTGCCAGACTCTTGTCTGAAATCTTCGTTACCGGAGTCGTTGGTTGCTCAACCTGCCCGATAGGTTTTATCGTGCTCAAAAGGAGGCGACGGCTGGAAAGTGGCGACCCACAACGGCGCCCATCTTCCTTGCGATATGTTTCTTTCGGACCAACACACCAGGTTGTCGGCGTTTCGCGTAACTTCACTTTTTTCTCACCATCAATGGTGATGATTATTCCGGTATGGGTTTTGATGCTCATGCCACAGCCCCTCTCAACGGCTTAACTTTGGCTAATAAGGTGTTAAACAACATGGAGTTAGGATTCATGCCAAATGGCAATTCCGGTTTAGCGGAGTAGTACAGGCAACCATTTATTTTCCTGGTTGTTATCTGTCCTTCGGCAACCATGCTTCTCAGTCTGCAACGCATAGAGTTCTGCGACACACCAATGTGCTCCGCGATTACGTCCACTTTTGAACATGGGTGATCGGTCAGGAAATTAATCACATCTTGGGGGTTAATAATTTTGCGTTTCATTGTCGAGGCGTCCTTATACATTTATATAAATATATAATTCTATATACGGCGGGAGACATCCCGCCGTAGGCTTACTGTCAGGCTTTCAATAGCGATTCTTTCAGATATCGGGCATCAGCCAGGGCGTTTGGAGTAATCTTGCGAACCCATGCATTACGGGTTGGACTCCACTTAAAGGCGCGTGATTTAAGCAGCGAACGAATGTTTGCCTCTGGTTTGCCAGGGAAATAAAACAGGATGCGGTTATCCTCTGGATCTATCTCCATAGAAAAGCCGTCGTATTCTTCGCGCTGTGCTCCTGTTACAGACTTGACCGATTCAAGCTCCTTAATACGGCTCTGTAGTCGTTTGATTTCGGCGTTATTGTTGCTCAGTGCGTATGAAGGGAATCCGATGCGCCCACAGAAATCTCCGGCCAGTAACTCTTTGGCTTCGCTTTCTGTAAACCTGAGATCGATTAATGCAGAAAGCTGCTGTAATTGGTCTTTTTTGTATTTGCGAATGGCCTTATTTGCGGCCTTCATTTTGACGTGTGACTTCATGCAGCCTTGCAGCTTACGAAGCAACTTAAATAGCGCATCAGGATCATCAGACGAAATTCCATTACGACCAACACCTGCGGCTTTGCTCTCGTAGTGTGATGCTTTACTTTCGCATTCAACAAACGCTTTTCTGAATAACGCATCAGCTTTAGACAAACGGCGGCGATGGCCTTTCGCGCTATAATGGTCAACTAAAATCGGCTGGCCTAACGGGATCACATCCAACAGGTCATGCGCTCGCTTATGCGCTACCGCACCTTCTTTTCTGGCTTTTTCTGCACGAGCAATATATCGGGCAAGACGCGCGTTCTGGCGTTCCTGATAGGTGTTTACGTAATCATCTCCGCGCTGCTGCTGTTCAAGCCATGCTTTGCGCAGATCTTCTGTTACGTCCACCAGCTCCGCAGGGATACAACCAGTTTGGGCTTCATAAGAGTAACCATCCTCATAGATGCGCCCATCGTCTTCAACAAAGAAAAAGGTTTCGTGCTCATCGCTTTTGACCATACGACCATTAACATGGCGTAATAGGTAGCCAGTATCAGTGCTTAACAGGCTGTTAGGGTTGTTGATCCAGTCAGAAATAATTACTTGTTTATTCATCAGATTTCTCCGGTTTAACCAGGGCGGGTATCGCTCGGTTTCGGGTATAACCTTAGGAAATTTTTTCCTACCTGTAAAGCACTTTTTATATAAATATATAATTATATATTTATAGATTTTCGATGTTCCCGATGTCTACACACCATCAAAACAGCTCAAAATGACACTTTTACTCTCTTCGCTTTTTCAAATAGTCGACAACATACGCCCTGGCTTTTGCCAGCTTCCGGCGATACTGTCTGAGACTAAGAGAAAGGGCGTGGGCTTTATCAATATGCGGTGCATTTATGTCGAGGCCCCGAATCTCCCACGCCCCGTATTCAATTCGGACAACCAGCGCCGCAGTCTCATCAACTACCGTGAGGGCCGTCACCGCTCCCTCGATACTGGTTTCCAGTGAGTCATTTGGTGCGCCGCCCCCTCCGGTAAACTGGCAACGCGTAACCATCATCATTTCTAACATCGACGCGAAACCGCTACGGGCGTTGCAGCCATTGCGCACCCACAGCGCCCATAGCTCAAACAAGCTATCCAGATCGCGTCTCACTGTTCAGATCTCCCGTATCGTGACGGGATAAAGCGCCTCTACCTGCTTTTTCTTCATGATGTAGACGTCTGTTCGCACACCTTTAGTGTCGACACAATCAATCGTCCCATCGTCATAAAACACCATGAAATCAAGTTTATAAACGACACCACCTGGCAGATGAAAAGGCACCTGCATAAGAAACGTCACAACGCGGCCAGCTTTTCTCAGTAGCTTCAGTTCGCAGTAGTAATCAGCCTCTTTTTTGCTATCAAAAGCGATATCATCGACAACAGTTTTTTTATTGCCGTATTTGCTTTTCCTGGTCGCTGGTTTGCGAAAGCCGGTATATCTCATTTGGTATCCCCTGGTACTTCACCAAGACTAAGATCAAACCCAATTTCGTCTTTAACTGACTGCGGTAACAGCTCCCACGTCTGCGCACACAAAAATTCATCGGTGCCATAACGCTCAACAAAGCGAGCACAATTACTCAGGGGAGGGTGACGAACGGCAATATGCGGAGGCACGCGCCCACCACCAGGCACAACACCGCGATGATGTGGTGCGCACAACCCAAAGCTATGGAAGTGGCAATTCTCATCAACGCTGCCGTAATCAGGATCGTGATGTAGCTCCGTCCACAGCTCTGGATTCTCAATTTCACGGCCATCAATAATGCAAGCTATGCAACCCACGTGAGTGAGCACCGCTTGTATATAAAGTTTCTCTTTCTTCGTTGGTGTACGTCCGTTCATCAGCGCCCCTTACCATTGATAAAGAGGTTGAACTCGTTGATTAACTGGACATACATGCTTCTGGCCGCGTAGTTCTTTGCCAGCTCTTTACGGGATGAGATCCCGCAAAACTCACGCAGAATCACAGAGGCCTCAGAACTGTTTGAAATGTTCTTCCCTGTTTTACTGGTCAGAAAGCGCCAGAATTGGGGATTCTGGCAATGCATCGCAGCACCGCGAACATAACCACTCATTGATGGCCCCCGTCATTTCTGGTGCTTTTCACCGTGCGGCTGCTTAAAAACCTGCCATTACGAGAAACAGACACATCTCGTTTACCCAACCTCATTTCACGGCGGTAACATTCAGAAAATGCCTCGTCCGGCAGCATATAAATGCGACGCTTCGCCTCCGTATCCAGAAGAGAACGGCTTGGGGTTACATATAAAAACGACTCATCAATAGGGACAAAACCACGAGCAAGAATTGCTGGCAGAATGCCAGGAAGAACGCAGAAAACAGCTCCACGATGCAGCAACATCTGGTACTCCATGACCTCCGTTATCCCCGTGACGACTGTTACGGTGTCACGTCTGTTACGGCTGGCAACCAGTCGCTGCACACGTCCAATTTTCTGCTCTACAGATAGACGTTTACTATCGTTATCAATATGATCGATAACAAATCCCTTAATCGTTTGATCAAGGTAGTGCACCACCTGCGATTGAATCTGGTGATTATCACCAAAGAAGGCCAGAATCATCATTCCTCAAGCCTCCCAAGTGCTGAACGCCGGGCGTTGCTAATCTCCTTATGAATCAGCTCGATATCGCTGGAATCTTTATTCTTAAACTCCAGCACGGCAATCGCATCACGAACCTCTGAAACGGTTACGTGTGAGTGTTTCCAGCGAGCAATGAATCGCGGACCGCGTAGATTGCAACGCTCCGCAGGCATCCCCAGCTCAGAGAAAACCGCTTTCAGCCTTGATAAGCAGTTAACAGGGAGATTCCCTTTGATCTTGTTCTGCCGAACCGATGTGCCATCGCTACGCTGGCGCTGACGTTCGGCAAAATCTGCCGCCCATTGCTGGACGTTAATCCGGCCTTCCGAATACGCCACCAGCAGCGTCAGGTTATCCGCACGAGGGAATCTCTCGAAGCGATACCAGGCACCAATCAGTGATGACGTAAAGCCAAACTTTCTGGCAACACCAATTTGGCCTCCATTTTCGTCAACCCACTCCTGAAAGGTCATTTAACGAACTCCAGTTAAACCACGATATGTGGTATTAAAACCACATATCGTGAGTTTTTCAATGGGCGAAACAAAAAATAGCCTTCTATTTGTGGTCCACATCTCGTCTTACCGCGTGAAAACCACTAAATGTGGTAATGTATAAATAACCCACCATTCACGATTGATGAGACATGAAAAGCAACGACGAGAACATCAAGAAAGAAATAGGTCTGCGCATTCAGACTCTACGGAAACAATCCGGCATGACTGCCGGAGATCTCCAGCAAGTCACTGGAATAGGCTTAAGCACCTTGCAGAACTATGAGGCCGGATTAAGACAACCATCTATACCTGCCATCAAGAAAATCGCTCACGCCCTGAAAGCATCAGCGCCTTATATCGCGTGCTTAACAGATAACCCGTTCCCACCCCAGAATACTAACGCTCCTGTTATTCCTGGGCTTGTAGCTATAAAAAATGACATAGCATCGCACGCCGGAGAAAAGCCAGTGCTGGCGATAGAACAGGAGATTCTACGAAGCAAGAACATCAACCCATCGTCTCTGTCAGTTCTCCAGAGCAACGATGAGTTAATGTCACCAACAATATCCCCTGGCTCCCAAGTCCTGATTGATACAGACGATACAGAGATTCATGAGGGGATCTATGCCCTTGAAGACAGAAATGGCCTGGTTGTTTTGAGGCACTGTAGAGTCATACCGGGTGACAATGCTGTTATGCTGTCAACCGAAAGGGATGCTGAAATGAACACTAAGCATCTGAATAACGAGGAATTTAAGCGTTATAAAGTTCTGGGCCGCGTAGTTAGTGTTGTCAACTGGTTATGATACACAGCACGGCGAAAGCCGTGCATTTCTACGCTCAAAAAAACCACATTTTGTGGTTTTGACAACATGTGAAAGTATACAAGAGGCTACGCATGGAATTACATACAGCCAATAAAAACGAAACTCTGATCACTGCTGGAATCGAAATCCAAGCGTTGAACATAGCGATTGAGTGTATGTTATGCCAAATCATTGATAATGAGAAAGATATCGACTGGATAGAATCTATCCTTCATCTGGCATCAGAACAAAAAGTCTGCCTCAAAACGGCCTTACAATACGATGTGCCAGCGGTATCGAAGCTGTGCCAGCCATTGATGGCATATAACAGGGCTATTATTTCTGTATGCCTCATGATTCTCGATGAAAACCCCCTCTTAGCGACCGCTCAGAAGCTGCTCTAACCCTCTCACGTAAACAGCGACAGCTAGCAAATCAACTGATATCAACAATAGCTGACCTCTGACTGCAAGCGGGCGCCAGCCCGCTTAAATATTATAGATTTATATAATTATATAAAGTGCTTTTCATCCGCTCAAAAGTTGGTTATGCTTACCTCATTCTATAAATATAGATTTATAGAATTATATAATCAAACACATGGAGTCTCGACAAATGACTATATCTGTAGGTATTTTCAACGGAAAAGGCGGCGTAACCAAATCAACCATTGCCCGTGCTTTAGCAGTTGCTTATGCAAAGGCTGGCTGGAATGTATGCCTGATCGATATGGATGTGCTTAACGGAACGGTAACGCGTTGGGTACAACGCAGAATGGCCAACAATATCGAACCTGCAATCGCGGCGCAGCCGTGCGGCACGCCATCACAAGTCCAGAAAATCATCGAATCAGAAGTATACGACCTGGTTATCGTTGATGGCGGTGCCTACGCATCTGAATCAGTACCGAAGCTATCTGAATTTCTGGATATGGTTATTTTGCCAACCCGATTCTCTACCGATGACCTTGAAACCACCGTTAACACTGCTCACGGCATCGTTAAAAAGGGCGTACCAATCAAGAAAATTTGCATGGTGTTTTCCGGCGCGGCTGAAAACGAAGCTGACTACATCGAAGCCCAAGAGTACCTGGCTAATACGCCATACTTTGTTGTCGATAAGTACATTCCCCACAAGCCAGCTCTGAGCAAAGCTCAGGATAAGGGCTTAAGCCTCATTGAGTGCTCATACGTTGCGCCACGCAAAAAGGCAGACGACGTTATTCAGGGGATTATCAACCAGCTTGAGGCTCTGACTACTGCCGCGTAATATATAATTATAGTTTTATAGATTTATATAAGAGGGGATACACATGGCCGCACCATCAAAACCACCAAAGAAGAACAGCAAAGGCGTACCGCCATCGATCGAACAACCGCAGGTTTTCGACCCGACTGAAACGCCAACCAGAACCAAATCAGGTGGGGCACAAATGGCGTTTAACGTCGACCCTGAATTTAAACGCGAGTACAAAACGTTCGCCAGCTCAATGGATATGTCATTGAAAGAAGTGCTGACAAAGTCTTTTGAGTTACTCAAGGCTCAATACAACCAGAAGTAAGAGAAGGTGACGGCCTCCAGCGCCAACTGTTGGCCGTCGCGACACAACAAGGGGAATTTGTTATGTCCGAGAAACAATATACACGGTTACTGAAAACTCGTCTAACCGACCTCAAACGGCTGCAAGCTGGTCGCTTATTTGCCCTGCTATCCACCAGGCCAGAATGGGTACGTGAAGCAGTTCTGAAAGGCTTAATGCGCTCCAGCGTTTAAATTCAACCATAAAAAAGGCCCCCGAAGGGGCCTAATCGCTACTTGCTGCTAATGTTTATCGTCACATTCAGAGCGTTATCAGTAATCTTCCAACCCTCCCCATGTGGCGTAAACAAAGCCCCAGTAACAACGATAAAAATACACATACAGTATTTTTTCATTGTATGGCCCTTACAGGCCGTTTCACGGCATCCCCACCGACGAAAACAACGCGAGAGCAAGCACGGCTGCTTGTGCTTGCATGTACGGCAACAGGAAATCCTCCCCTAAAGTCGGTGCCCGGGTGCGAATCGGCGGGAAGGTCCACAGGTATTTTACGATTATTTTAAGATTAGTAATAGGAAATAAATTAAACGAAAAAACCAGTTTATTTTCACAAAATCAGTAACCTACCCACAATCTGTGAGTTTGCAGACACAACAAGAACCACAATTTTTTGAAGCATAATAGTGGACTATTATTACCTTTTGGGTAAAATCAACTTGCTGCTTGTGCTTGCGTGGTTGTTTATACAACAACGTAATGCTGAAAGGACCGCGAATCCGATCAGCACGAAAGAACCGTCCTCAAAAGGACGGTTTTTTTGTTTCTTCACTCATTAAAACAGTCCACGACCTGTTGATGACTCCAGATAATCTCGATTATCCACATCAGCACCGTTATCGACCCAATTTCTATATGCTTCATCGCAACAATACATTACAGCAGTTGGAGTAACAGGGATGCCGCCCCCAAATGAGAATCCCATTGAGCTAATGCTAACTCTTTCTAATGGCCTATTTCTCAATGCTTCAAACCCCTTGCTATTAAAGTAACGCAGCATCAGAGGTAAAAGGTTATCCTCGTCCTGACTGATTGTTCCAGGGAAAAAGAAGTAACCATAACGGTTAAATTCGGGAATAAGATTTTCTACCAATGACATGAAATTCACTGGAGTAATATTAAGGGCTGTGAAAGCACCAAAAAGGGCGTCAACTGTTAATATAGACTGCCCGTTCTCTATCTTTGTCCATGCGTTTGGTGTTTTTCCAGCAGCTTGAGCCAGTACTCCTTGATGCACACCTCTTTCTAGCCTAAGTTCTTTTATGATCATTAGGTGAATGGTTGAAAAACATGAGTTTTTTGACAGTTCAATCATTTTTTATCCCCATACTGAATTTTTTCTTGTTCCCGACTTTAACAAAACATCATAACTCAGGACTAATTGATTCCTTACAGGAACTATACATTCCCGTTTTTAGCATATCAAGAAAATTAAAAGCCCCGCATTCAAACCCACACTATGTGGTTTAGTCTGTTAAAATCCCGCCGTATTGACATGAATGCGCCATTGGTGGACACTTTCCGAGCCGTAGCAAAATCTACGGCCGGGATTGGAACCCCGTAGACACAATGGCGCATACCGCGTTAGCGGTTTTTTTATGCGTAAAGCACTGCTACACCCAAATTATGGTGGGGCGTGCGGGGGAGTCGTAAGACTCGCCGGTTCGTCATTGTGTCCGGTAGTTCCAACCCTGCACGTCTCACCACCCAATGATTGGAACCTGACGGTGGTGAGTATCCTTAACCTTTAAGGGAATCATCACAATGACAAACCTACCCCATGACTATTACGTCAACCTCGTAAAGATCCTTCTCAAGAAAGCCTCATACGCCGATAAATTCCGCCTGGCTGAAATCATCGAGCGCGAAGCTATGCGCATCGCCAGCAACGATAACGCTGTTTCTGACGCAAAAATCTCCCTCGTAACCAAAGTTGTTATGGGAGGTGCAAAATGAAAACGCTTCCGATCGTTAACACCCTACAGCCTATCCTGCATAATCAGATTCCAGTAATCACAACTGAGCTACTCGCCCGCCTTTATGGAACAGAAGCAATCCGTATACAGCAAAATCACCATGAAAATAAAACTCGGTTCATTGAGGGGAAGCACTTCTTTAAAGCTGTTGGTGATGAACTCAAAAATTTGCGACTAGTTTTAAACGAGTCACAAAATGAGGTGCAAATTTCCCCCAAAACTCGCTCTCTCATCCTCTGGACAGAACGCGGGGCTGCACGTCACGCTAAAATGCTCGAAACCGATCAGGCGTGGGATGTATTCGAACGGCTGGAAGACTGCTATTTCAGCCAGAACGCGCAAACGGCCGCGACCGTAACCGTCTCGCCAAACAATGCTCGTGAGGTTGTCGATACGCTCAACGCCAAACCGATGTTTTACATTAAAGTGTGCAACAACGAGCCACTCACAACCTCAGCCGATGTTGCCCAGGCATTCAGCACCACAAACAATTCCATCGTTATGGCCATCGATGCGCTACGCATTCCTCGCACGGCTGCGGCGCGTCACTTCTTTAAAGAGCAACGACCGCTGGAAGGAAGCGACCGCGAAATAACAATCTATCGCATGACAAAAGACGGATTTACCTTGCTCATGGAGAGCATCGACGGTCCAGGCGTGAAAGATATCAAGCTGGCCTACATTGAAGCCTTTAACGCTATCAGCAGCGTGTTAAAAACACAGTACGAGCGCGATCTGGCTAAACGACTGTACCAGGAAAAAACGATTATCCGCGCGGCAACAGAGCATAATCGGCTATTAACGGAACCGAACTACAGAAAGGAACTAATCAAGGAGTTTGACAAGGCAACAGGGAAAACCAAAGCGGCGCTAAATCTGCCAGCAATGACTCAGGAAAATGTGATATCAGCCTTACTTCTTGATCTGCTCAGAAACGCCAGAGCACTTATCAGCTTTGACGAAAACCTGAATCCTCAGCTCAAGCTACTACCACCGACAGGCAAAGTAGTCGACCAAGCTGATCACAACAGCATACTCAGCGTTCTGGATGCAAACCTGCCAGCCAGGACACTACAGGATCTGATAAAAACATGTGCTGATAAGCTGGCACAGAAAAGCAGACCATAACTACAAGGGGCTACGGCCCCTTACTCTTTTCTCTCTTATCAACGCCAGAGACTTTCTGAAAATCCTTTCGAATAGCGTCAGCGTCACGCGCCAAGCCCATACTCGAACGTGTCGCCATATGACGAAAATGATCAACTGCCGGAAACAAAGAAATAATGGACCCAATAGCTTGCAGCAAACTCGCTTTTCTACGCATCATAATTCCACCATAACCGATAACCACCCTTCAGACACAACCCCCCCTCCCCCCATACAGGGTGCCCTTTACCGGAGTTCCGGCCCCTTCTCAAAAGCATCAAAAAAAGCTCGAGATCGAGTACCGGAACTCATGCCACCAGATAGCTCCACATCGTTTCCAATGCTTCGCCGCCGTGTGCGCCCTGTGGCCCACAATCATGCCATTGGTCGTCTGATATACCTTCTTCTGCTCATAGAGCACAGGCGAGTTGTCGCACTCCTGCCTTTCTCAGACTCGACTTAGTTTAGATCGCTGTTCCTGGCTTGCGTCAGCACACTTTCCCCTTGTACGCATACCCGCGCGCCACTTCGCCCAAAAACACCGAACCCAACGAAGTGGCAAAGACAACGACGCGAGCGTGAGTCTGAAATGGGCACCAGTAAAAAAGGGGTTGCAGGCGCAAAAAGATTTGATTATCTTTAGACGCAAGAAAGCCGCCCCAATCAAGAGGTGTCTTTTTAAATCCAGCCTACCAAGCAAGATTTAAATTTCAGACTGAAAACCGCCCGGCAAGGCGGTTTTTGTCTTTCTGGCGCTTACATTACACCACCATAAAACGATCCGTAAAGGATCATTTGATCCCTTGTTCCAATTCTGACGACACTTTAACCTTTTCCCATACAAGGGTTTGCAGCCTTAACAGAATCGCGTCTTTATCAAGGTGTGAAAGATCCTTCACCATATCGTCAAACGACAGAACGCGAATGGCCATCTCAATGACCCTCGGCGGCTCCCCCTTCTCATATCGCTTATATGTAGCCAACGATATCCCAAATTCTTCGGCGGCTCGCTCCTGCGTCCAGTTCATCCCACGACGCCATAATTTCAATTCATAACCCGTCATAGCATTCTCCTCGCACAATATTAACACTCGCAAAGTGTCAAAATGACACTTTGCGTATTGTGTTTACTTAACGAGGAATAAAAATGGTTTATTGTTCGGCGGTGTAATCGGGGCTGGCTCGCTTTTGATCATGCGATCAGTGTACCAGGCCAGCTCCTTGTCAAAGTAAGCCTGATTAAAATAGGCAATGAATGTAGTTTCAAATCCATAACGGCCGCTAATACGCAACATCTGATTGCCGTTCTCTGTTTCCAGATATACCTGGGCACGTTCCTGATTCTCCTTCAGCCAGGTTAAAGCCTCATCGCACGAGGACACACGATACTCATCATCGTAGCCGTCATCGATGCGGCTTGAAGAAGAACGGCAAATCACGCCAACAGAACCAGCCAGGATAGTTTGAATTTTAAGGAAAGCGTTTTTGCGGATTTTAATCATGCTCATCGGGTTATCTCCGGTTTAACCAGGGCGGGTATCGCTCGGTTTCGGGTATAACCATAGGAAATTTTTTCCCACCTGTAAAGCACTTTTTATATAAATATATAATTATATAATTCTATAAGCACAAAAAAGCCCCTTTGCAACAGGGGCTTATCATTCGTTCTGATCAGATGTTAAACGCTATTCGTTTTCCTGTGGGAAGCTCAACATCCAGGCTTAATTTGCCTCCCATAGCTTCAACGTAACGCTTTAATGTCGCCAGCTTTAAATCATTTCCGCGCTGCTCCAGCTTTGTTACTGCTGGCTGGCTTATACCCATCGCCTCAGCAACCTGTTTTTGTGATAACTGGAGTTCTTCACGCATCATCTGCAAGCCGACCTCAAGAATCATCTCATCTGCCATTTCTTTAATTCGCGCCTGGCTTTCAGGTGAACGGCTGGCAATCGCCTCATCTAATGTTCTCATTACTTGCTCTCCAGTGTGTTCAGATGTGCTGCAAACTCATCCTCAGCTATACGCACCAGTTTTTCATAAAACCGCTTATCGTTACTTTTGTCTCCTGCACAAAGAACGATGGCCCGGCGAATCGGATCGAACGCATAAAAGGCTCTTATCGGACGGCCAGAAAACTGAACGCGAAGCTCTTTCATATTTTTGTACCGAGAACCTTTTACGGTATCGGCATATGGCCTGGGTAACTCAGGTCCGTAAACCTGTAGCTTTTTCAAATCAGCCAAAACCTTTTCCTGAAGAGCGTCTTCTTGCTCATTTAGCCAGTCGTCAAATCGCTGGCTAAAAAGTACCGTCCACATGCTCAATCCTATAACCTGTAGTTTATATCACTAACTATATAACCCGTAGGTTATAATTTCAAGAAAAACGGGGCTATTTAACATAATGGACGTTATCGGCACCACCGGATCACCGTTCGTTGTCGGATCTAAAAAATCCGCTCAAAAGATCATGTTTTCCTGGGCGTTTTCCACCGTTTTTTATGTTGCTTATTTGTTAATGAAATCTCGTTTTCAGTTTCGCCTTATTTTCGACGCGAAAGCCCTATTTTTGTGACTTTACTCCTGGCATATGGACTTCCCAGCGCCGAATCCCCATAGCTGCGCAAAAATCAGCCACATAATTCAATCCCGCCCATTCGCGGATACCACCACGGGCTTTTTCAATGAAAACGGCAATCCCTTTTTTATTGAGAGCAAAAAGCCGCCAGCTTTTTGTCACTTCGTCCTGGGTAGCCACAACACAAGTGAAAGCGCCCATGCGATACAGGTCCAAGAACTCTTTGCGTGTTTTGCGTACAAGTTCCATAACAAACCTCATATTTGCATGTTTCAAACATCTGTTTTGTTATCAATGAAGATTAACCCTAACCCAGCGAAGTAGCACAGCAGCGCCCAGGCTGCATACGGAATGCTGGATCTGGATGTGGACTCCTTTAACATCTGCCAGTTGCGAACATTGCGACTATCTTTTAAGCCAAGTTTTTTGGCCAACTGCGAGCCGCTCATTCCGGTCAGGCCAATGACTGCCCGAACTTCTCCACATGTAGGAGATTCCCATTCATCCGCTTTTTTTAAACAAGCCGGATTCAACATTTTTAAAACAGTATCTTTATCCATAACCATCTCCATTTATTATATCTACGATGGTAGGAAATCTTTTCCTATGTGGCAATAGAAATTTACTACATTGCGTATAAGACAAGTTTTCTATGTCTAATAGGAAATGATGTTTCTTACGTTTTATCGCGTTCTGATGGCTACAGTGTGCGTATTTATCGACGTTTATTGATAAGGCTCGCCCCTTCTTCCTGCAAAGCCCGGCCGTAGGCCTTATTTCGGCCTTATATAAATTGATTTTGTATAGTTCGAAACGCGCCGTTTCGAAAAGGATGATCAGGCTGCTCCATGCCTCCGGCAAGTGCCGGAGGAGGTATATTTGAGCGTAGCGACTCGAACCGGCGCGAGCTTTGGCTCGCTGCAAGGGCGAACATATTCACAGGCAAAGCCTGCGTAAGTTAAATAAAGAAAGTTTTAATAAAAGAAAGTGATTTTGCATTTATTTGTTTAGTGCATCTATTATAAAAAACCATTTGCATATACATATCAAAACTGTGGATAACTTTATTAGCCGATGCCTGTAAAGGCGATATTTTTGCTGTGTTCAGGTTTAGAGAAAATTAATTTAGATTGTTTTTTGAACAGATATTTTATTGCGACGTAGATAATCCTCCGGTAAAACCGGATTCATCATTCAGGTGGGTTAATGTTGGAGTGATTTCCAGGTCTTTCTTAACCTGTTATAACGCTGCTCAACGAGGGATCGTAAATATGCAAGGTCAGCTCCAGGATACATGCCATCAGCAAATTCCTGGCTAACCTCTCTAGTGATTTGATGACGAAGTTCGGCCTCTCCCTTTTCCCGAACAAGACGCGCAGCTCTCTCCGCTGCTTTCTGTTTTGCCTTTATCTCTCTGGCCGTCTTCCTCTGACGCCATACATTCTCCATCTGCTCCTGAATAACAATACGCTTATAATCAGCCTCCGTTATCGCTTTTTTAAGCCGTTCGCTATTCTTCGCATTGAAGTAATTAAGTTTCTGGCTAACCGCACGTCTCCATGCTTGTTCAGTAATACCAACGGTTTCCAGCAGTTGATCACGAATCTCTATTTTCGCTGGCCAATACTGTTTATTCACCCGATCCCAGCGACGTTCATAATCAATAAAACCTAACGCTTTCAGTTGCGACAACGCCCTTGTACAGCGCGTTATAGACTTGTTCCCTGCTTCGGATACGGTAGACAGGCCGCAAAAATCAGCCAACGCCTCAGCACTAGCCAGAACCCGCTTAGAAATGATGTTTACATGGTGCAAAATCGCAGCGATCACAGCATTAATCGCCCGACGACGATGCTCGTTTATCCGGCGCTTCCGCTCTGACGGTTGATTAACGTAGAACGCAACCTCACACGTAAGATCACGCCCATTAATGCGCTGTAAAGCATCAGATAACACCAGCGGCAGCTTGTGCGTATGGTGCTTTGGAGGCTGGAACTCCGGCGACAAATTACAAACGTAAGCTGAACGTAGAGACGGCATTGGTCTATCCATATGTTCGCTCTTGCGTCCACGGAAAACCAACGTATAATGGGAGTTGTCGAGGCGCCCATGGATATTTTTGTTGGTTTTTCCGTGGATGTCGCAAGAAGCCCGCAGATTTATCTGCGGGCTTTTTGTTTCCATATCTGGTCAGTTTCCAACCAGACACCCACAATCATAACCACGTTACGTGGTTTTAAGAGAACTCTACCACAACACTTTCGGTCATGCACGAAGTCTCTCACTGATCGAACGATAATCCACCAGTAAAAGGATCTAAATTGGATCTCGTTTTGCGAGCATCATACTACTGGCCTAACTCCAGTCAATGATTCCCAGCCGGAAACCTGCGGTAAAGCGTGGATAAGGTAACATCGAAGATAATCGCTATCCGCTTACGTGAAACACCATTCGCAATAAGCCTTCCGATCTGTTCCCATTGCTCTGGTGCCAGCTTTGAGCGGCGTCCTCCTATCCTGCCGTTAGCCCTTGCCACCGCCAATCCTGCACGCGTTCTTTCAATCATATTTTCCCGCTCCATCTCTGCGACTGCACTCAGCATCGTGTAGGCAAAGCGGCCAATTGAAGTGCTAATTTTTATCCCTTCCGTAATCGAAATAAACTCAATGTTGTTTGATAAAAAATGGTTAAGTAAATCAACAAGATGAATCAGAGAACGCCCCATTCGGTCCAGCTTCCAGACAATAACCGTATCGCCCGGTCGTAACACCTTCAGTAGCTTATCAAGTCCTGGTCGTTTTGATTTAGCACCGGATATTTTATCTTCAAAAATCCGGTCACATCCTGAACTCCTGAGCGCCTCCAGTTGTAATTCCAAATTCTGGTCAAAAGTTGACACCCTCGCATAACCATATTGCATACTTTCTAAACCGCGATTGTTGCTAAAAGCGGGAAAAAATATCGTTCAGACGACACAGAGGCAATTCGCAAAAACCTCGGTTTACAGGAAACG